>NZ_JBGMOE010000202.1:0-3839 GCF_041424195.1 Tardiphaga sp.
ATATGGCAGCGTGACTCACAACCCAACGCCTCCGGTAGACCCGGCGCGGTTCACTAGGCGCGTGGCGCTACAGACGTGGCCAAATCCACAAGCGGTACACATCGTTCCTTAAGCACGAATTCGCTCTCATGCGCTTCTGACGGCAACATGCAAAGAATGTGGAGTGGCAATTGTTCGCCGGCCGACTGTATTTCCGCTTTGAGGTTGACAAGCTTTTCACCGACAGGGCCAACGACAAGAATGTCGATGTCTTGGCCGACTCCGTTCAGGGTCGAGCCGAACATATAGGCGTCGAAACTAACCAGGGATCCACAACACGCCAGCAGGTGAGCTGCGATCGCGCCAGCCTTCATGATCTCTGGTGGATGTAGTCCCTCATCTCTTCCCATTTTATCACCTTCAATCCGAGCTCATTTCCCGCGTCGATCGCTTCTTTCGATGGGCTCCCGTTCGGGTTGATGTTCCACGCGACATCCATCGGACCAAAGCGGTCCCAAAGACTGCGAACCGCATCGGCGGTAGGTTCGTACTCTGCGATCATGCCTAATCGGAAAACGACGCCGTTCTTGAGCATGACCTGATAGACGCGATCGAACTCGCGGACGACCTGGGCAACGCGACCATATTGTCGAAGAAGGCGGTCCGAGAAAAAGTACGTTTTGTGTGACGCCGTCTTGGCCTTTCCATCCAAGGCAGCCGAAGAGAGCGTTCCAAAGCTGCCCCATCCCACGCCATGATCCTGAAGATAGCGGATCGCCCCGCCCTCCCAGACACAGCTGGACCGATAGCCGCATAGGAAGTCCATGGCTGGAAATCGCTCCCGGTAATATGTGGCGGTCGCCATGTCGATTGTATCCCCGGGCGCTATTGCAGCTAGCACGTCCGGCTGATCCGGGGTCATGACCCTGATCAGGTCGTCCTCCACATGCACTGCGGTGAATCGCCCCGGCTTTGCAAAATTCGCGAGCGCGTAGGTGACTTGCCAGTTCATGCGAAGATGCCTTCCATTGCCGCAGGGAAGCGACTTGCGCGGCCAGCGACGCCGCAGACATGGCGTTCGGACAGGCCGCGCACATGCTCCTGATATTCTGCGAAAGTCCGGCGCTCCTCGTCGCTGGCCAGTCCGAGGTTCGCCTTGATGATCGCCTGCATGCGGTAGTGGTTGGGTAGGATCACGCTCCTCACACGCTGGTCCCAAGCCTGCGCCGCCTCGGACTCCGGATTATATTCGAACTCGGCCCCGTCGACGGGGGCGTATCGCTCCCAGATCGCCTTGTTCTCGGCAAGAAGCGCGGTGACTGCCTCGCGCACTTGCCCGCGCTCTTCATATGCCTTGATACCCTGCTTGAGCGCCAAGTTCGCAAGATGGGTCTGCTTCCAATCCAGGAGCAGCTGGCGAGGATAGGCCTCGGGGTCCTTGTCGACCTTGGTATGGCAGGTCGGGCACAGGAGGAGCAGGTTGTCGAAGGAATCTGCATCGAAATCGCCGTCCGGTCTGTCCTCGTAGCGCGGGCCGGCATCGCCATGAGGGATAACGTGCGCCATCTCCGCGATGTGCTTGTCGCCTCCCAACTCGACCGGAAACAGGGCGTCTAGACATTCCGGCCGCTGGCAGTGACCCGATGCCGCCGCAAATAAGTGCAGCCGGGTGGCCGCTGGTATAGCCTTGCGTTCCGCCATCAATCCCCCACCTGGTTCACCGATGCCCCCACCTAAGTGCGGGCAAATCAACTCCACTGTCTAGCGATCCGCCGCCCGGCGCAGAAGCGATATACCCTTTTCTCCGGTGGTTTTCTGCATTCGACGTGAGAGGCTTCTGCCGCCCGAAAGCACCTGGCTCAGGATCGTATCAGCCCTATATAGCCCGGCGAGAAATTCAAAGGTGGGGTAGGCATTGTCGAGCAGGGGTATTTTTATCGGTCAGATCATCGACGACCTCGATGCGATTTCCAATCAGGTCCGGCGCCGCTGCGAGTTAGGCCAAACCGACCTCAACAGCCTGCTCGAGAACTTCTTTCGCGATATCCTCAACCTCACGCTCAACACGAATCTGGTGAACCTCAACGCGCGACGTTCGAACGCGCCGGGTCTGGATCTAGGAGACAAAACGAGCCCGCGTAAGATCGCTTACCAGATCACTTCACGCGCCGACGCGGCGAAGGTTACTGATACGCTGACGAAGATCACCAATGAGCAGGTCTCACTCTACGAAGAATTCTTCATTCTCGTGATCGGCGAGAGGCGCAAGAACTACAGGATCGCCCCGAATCTCGCTGCCAGCCGAAAAGGATTCTCTGAAACCAATGTTCTCGGGATCAGCGACCTATGCAGGCGCATCATGGACACGAACCTCGAAACGATCCGTGCCATTCAGCAAAAGTTGCAGCTCGAACGCACCGAAATTCGGATCGAACTGGAGCCCGAGATCAACGGCACCTTCGAGACGAACATCACCGATTTAGTCGAGGGCCGGCCGAACGTAACCCGGTCAGATGCTTCGCTGTTGGTAGCCAGTGACGCAGGCAGAGGCGTGTTCGGCTCCGCGGATGAAGCCGCCGCAGCGCTCAACGGCTTCATTGATCGACTGGAACCACTGCCGCGACTGTCGCGAGCGCTGCTCGGTTGGATGATCGACGAAAGCGAGCATCGCTACGGGTTCAACGATTATCACGTGGTCAATGCCGATCTCGTCCAGCGCAAATATCCCGACACGCAGTACCTGCTGGTCGACACTCGGCTATTGGAGGCTTGGGGCTTTCTTAGCTACGACGACGACGAGGACGGAAAATCGGCACGCTTCTCGTTCAGCTTTCCCGGCACGGACCATGATTGGTTCGCTGAGGCGTTCATGAACTTCGTGAAAGAGCAGAACTTGTCGGCATCGACGTTGTTTTCGACGATGAACTTCTCAGCGTTCGGTCCTCTACCTGTTGTCAGCGCATCCGTCACGACGCGCGCAAAGAAAGCCGGTCGAGTAAAATCGACAGGCCGGTCCAAGGCACAAAAACGATAATCTTTTGGCCATTACGTATTTGACAAACCCGCGTGAATTAATGCGATTGCGCCGATGGCCATGCCGGCGTTGAACGTCGCTGCCAGCCAGAACATGATGGGATGCTCTGACCGAACGTACCGCGCATATGGAACCCCCGCCGCGCTCATCGTCCCACTTCGCAAGCCGTAGATTAGCAACGATCCGATGATAACGATTCCCAAAACGAGGATGGCACGTACCAAGTTGTCACTCACTCCGGCTTCTCCGGCACCGGCTTATGCTTCACGATCTTGCGCAGCCTCTCGTCGAAGTGCGCTTCGTCGTCGTCGGTTTCTAGGTCGCGCGCGGCTTCCTTGAACTTGTCGAGTTGTGTTGGCTCGTCCGGCATGGGGCCTCGCTATTGGCAAAAATCCCGGCGAACTAGGCCGGGCTTAAGTCAGCTATTCGCCTTCGGCGTTCTCTATTTCCTCGTCGAGGAAGATGTCCAGGTATCGCTTTAGGCGCTTTAAGCCCTTGCCCGAAATATCTTCTGGGAAGGTCAGGACCACGTCACCATCGCTGATGGGGAATACGGCCTTCCGCGCCCCTTTTGTCGCTTCGTCCTGTTTGGGAGGCAGCGATAGCGTTGGGGGTGTGACGGAAGGCGGTGCTGAAGCACCTTTTTCTAACAGTGTAGCATCGGACATAAGAACACCGGTTTCCGACCCCTCCACAAATACCCACTTATGGCCTTCGTGCTCGTGAACCGCTCGGACAGTGGCCTTTTCCACCAAGATCTGCCCAGCAACCTCTGATCTGCCCCCCGCTGAGTGGCCCAGAGACTATGATAGTCTGGACCACGAAA
>NZ_JBGMOE010000203.1:0-3786 GCF_041424195.1 Tardiphaga sp.
CAGCAAAAACGAGGGAATCGTGCGCGCCATGATTACGCTCGGGAAAAGCCTTGATCTGGCGATCACCGCCGAGGGCATTGAGGAGATGAGCCAGTGGGCGCATCTGTCGGAATGGGGATGCGATTTTGGCCAAGGCTATCTGTTTGGGAAGGGCATGCCGGCCGGAAAGGCGAAGGCCCTGATCTCCACCGGCGCGCGCGGGCTGAAAGGTGCTCCACGGTCCCCGCTTCGCGTGGCCCAGTTATAGCCCTGAACGCCGTCGCCGACCGCAGATTCAGTCTTCGAAGATTGTGCGCAGGCGTTGCAGCAGGTCCCGCGCGCGCAAGGATTGAGCGCTGGCATCCTTTACGAACCCGGTGATCGTCTCGGGCGAAGAACCCGCCATCAGCGCGATTTGGGCAGCGGCTAGAAAATTGGTCATCGCGGTCATCGGTTGGTTCAGTTCATGCACCAGAAGCGCGACGGTGTCGGCCGATCCAATCGCGTTCGCATCACGCTCGCTCGCCTGCGCGGCATGTGCGCCGGTGCCAAGCCAATCCGAAAGGGTTTGCAAAGAGCAGGCAAACACCCGTTGCCCTTCAATGACCACCTTACTCACCAGCGCGGCGACCGGAATTTCATAACCGTCGCGGTGGCGCGCCATGAAGACCCGACTTTGCGCGATTCGTTCGCCGTCCAGACTTCCCGCATACTCCGCGATGGTCCTATCGTGGATATGATGATATAGTTGGGGTATCAATTCGTTGATGTTCTGGCCCGGCGCGGTCTTGCCGTCAAAGCCGAACAAAATCTCGGCATGATGATTGGACGATCGCAGGATTCCGCAATCGTCGATCACCATCATCGGAAAAGGGACAATGGCCAGGATGGATCGCGCGATCGCATGATCGCCATCCATGGGCTTATCCGATTCTCGTGCGCCGTTCATCACCGGTCGCTTATAGCTCCGCGATGCAGCGCACCATACATCATATTGGAGCGTGTGTCTGGAACAGATGACACCGCACCGATGGGCGCGATTTTGCGACCCTTGAGCCGAGGCATCCGCAATTCAAACAATGCGCGGGCGGGTCAATCCACGAGCCCGGCTGCAAAAGCGATGCGCAGCGCGTCGGGTAGGGACCGGACGTGGAGCTTGGTCATCAAGTTGGCGCGATAGACCTCGACCGTGCGCGGGCTGATGTCGAGTTCGTGCGCGATGACCTTGTTGACCTTCCCCGCGATCAAACCCATCAAAACATCGACTTCGCGCGGGGCCAGGCGCGCGATCGATTGTTGTGCGGCAAGGACGCGTGCCGCGTCCGCTTCGACCTTTTGCAAGCGATCATAAGCACGCTCGATGGTGGTGATCAGCGAACCGTGATCATACGGTTTTTCCAGAAAATCGATTGCGCCGGCTTTCATCGCCTCAACGGCCATGCTGATATTGCCATGCCCAGTGATAATGACGCAAATCAGGGGCAAATCGCGCGCGCTAATGGCGGTCAGTACGTCGATCCCGGACGCGCCGGTCATATGCACATCGAGCAGCACGACTCCGGGTTCGAGGGTTTGTGCCGCCGCCAGAAATTCGTCGCCCGAACTGAAGGTGCTGATGATGAATTCAGAGCGCATGTTGAGCAAGGATTGCAGCGATTTACGCACCGGTTCGTCGTCATCGACGATATAAATCTGTTTTAACATGGCTACCCCGCTGGCCGTGGCGAAACTGTTTCCTGAAGCCCTTTATCCCCACGTGGGAACGGCGGCGCGCGGATCACGCCTTGTGCCGGGCAGTCAGAAGAAACAAACTCTCCGAAATAAACGTGATTGATCGAGAGCGATCTATCTTGCGGTGCAGCAATATTGTGCAAATGCACATTGGAGATTTTGACGTCTCCCACGCCGTAAAATGTTCGATCTGAGCGTGATAAAGGTACAACAGATTCGACCCGGCGTTTACGTCGGTGAAATGCACGGACCGAGGACACTTCTCGTAAAACCACATTTCACTATTACACCTAAAAAAAACGCTTTCCATAGCAAAAATGGATGATGCCGTTGGCCAAAAATGGGATTTACTTTAAGGATAAAACTGCTCCCGCGGAGGGTGATCTCACCGTTCAAGCATAGCCAGTGGCCCCGCCGGTTAACTGGGCAGGCCGTTCCTTCCACGACCGCGTTCGTTGATTTCCGGACGCGGAGCTGCAGGACCACCGCGCCAGATTGGGAAGTTTGTCCTTGCGGCTTGGGAGGCATGATCCCGTTCTGAAGGGTGGGTTTGGCTTGCCCGGGATGCCAAACCGAAGCGCTGGCCAGTCACTTGCCGATATGATCGGGCACGGGCGTAGCAGGGGGTTGGGTATCGCAATGTGACTGCCCAGAAACAGCCCTTCGTTCGTCGGGCGATATACGGGGGACCTGACGCCTTGGGTGGAAAGCTGTCGCTACTTATTGCGAAAAGCCGACCAGCGATGTCGCGCCACTTCGTTTTACAACCAGCAACCGAACGCCGCCACCTATCTCATCTTGGTTGGAGACTTCGACAAGCCAAGCGTCGCGGTGATCAGAAACATAGTAGGAAAGGTATGCGCCCTTCGCCGAGTATCTGTTTGGAAAGTGAGAGAAAATGTAATCTCTCGCCCTGACAACTGGGTCGATATGCTGTCTCACCGCTGGTTGCCGAGCGCCTAGCGCGAAACCGAAGAACGCTCCTGCAATCATTGCAACCATGATCGAAAGGACCGCAGTTCGTTTTGCCATTAGGATTGTATCGTGCATGTTGCGAATGTCCGCTATTGGGCGTGATCCGACGCTTGGCACTCGACCCGGCACGTTGCGCCATTGCGCAATGCTGCGCACGCCCAACGCAGCCATGCCAGTATCTCCTGCTACGTCTTGCGGGAAGCCGCTACTGCTGAACGAAGCGGCGCTTTCTGCGCCTGAACGGTCAGTGTTGCGGGGACCAGCGGCATGCCCAGCGCTCCGCTTTCCGCTGCCTCGATCAGAATCGCGCCGCTGCGTTTGCTCGACTGGACGATCACTTGTGCCAGTCCGTTGAACAGCGACCGCTCGCTCCCCTTGTCGCTCTCCAGGCAATTGGGATTGCCGTTGCCGACGCCGATCAGCTTGCCCGCTCCGGACACGCGGAAGCCGAGTTTCTGACTGGCGGTTGGCACCGGACGCCCGCGTGCATCGAGCGCTTCGATCTTTATCAGCGCGACGTCCTCGCCATCGGCATCGATCGTCAGCCGGTCGGCGGTCAGGCGCAGTGACCGCGCCGGGCCGGTTGTCTCGCGCCGCTGCGTCATCACGACGCGCCCCCCCACGCCGCCCGCGCGCCTCGATCACGCCGGGCTGATATATGGCTTTCCACGCGACGTGCCCGAGGTGCGGTACCGTCTGGCTGCCGAGGCTGCGACCATTGACCAGCAGTTCGACCTCATCAAGGTTGGAATAGACCCAGATGGCGAGTTCATCCCCCTCGCGGCCCGCCCAGTTCCAGTGCGGGAAAAGGTGGAGCGCCGGCTCCGGACGCCACCATGCCTTGTAGTAATGGAAATAATCCTTCGGAAAGCCGCACATGTCGACGATGCCGAATTGCGAACTGATCGACGGCCATCCATATGGGGTCGGCTCGCCGCGGTAATCGAAACCGGTCCAGGCGAAGCCGCCCGCCAGCCACTCGCGCGCGCCGTAAACGCCCCACCATTGTTCGGGCGTTTCGCCCCAGGGGACCACGCCGTCATAGCTGTTGACGGTGTTCCGCGCCGGGTCGCTGCTATATTCCCCGCGCGTCGAGATCGC
>NZ_JBGMOE010000204.1:0-34305 GCF_041424195.1 Tardiphaga sp.
CGCAGACAGCCGTTACCCACACATCCCGTGACGCCGCATCTCCGGCGTCCACCGCCTCCCGCCCCGCAATCGTGACGATCGCGATCGCCCCTCTCGATGGGGCAGGACGATGGGGAAAATAATCAAGATGGGGATGTTGTCAATAGGAATAGGAAGAAATGTTTGCGCGCTGTCTTGCCGTCCCACACGCGTCATTCCGGGCCTGGGAATGACGAGCTATGCAGGAAGCCAGGCTGCGGGCAATCCGCCAAAAACTGCGGCTTGCTTCTTTCGCCCCCTGCTGCAATCTGGATGGATCACTGTCAGTCCCCCAATTTACGAGACCCCACGGATGAGCCAGCTCAAAGTCCATGTCGGCGACTTCACCTTCGACGCGAAGTTCGAGGAGAAGGACGCCCCGAAGACCGTCGCCGCCTTCAAGAAGGCCATGCCGTTCGTCAGCCAGGCGATCCACGTGCGCTGGAGCGGCGAGGGCGTGTGGATGCCGCTCGGCGATCTCGATTTCGGCGTGCCCTATGAGAACCACACCAGCTTCCCGGCGCCGGGCCAGATCATCCTCTATCCCGGCGGCATCAGCGAGACCGAAATCCTGCTCGCCTATAGCGGCGTGCATTTCGCCAGCAAGATGGGCCAACTGGCCGGCAACCACTTCATCACGCTGACCTCGAACCTCGAAAACCTGAAAGAGATGGGCAAGACCGTGCTCTGGAAGGGTGCGCAACCCGTCCGTTTCGAGCTGGTCTGATGGCAGGGAGCGACTATCCCCGCGATCTTCGCGGCTACGGCCGCACGCCACCCGATCCGAAATGGCCGGACGGCGCCCGCGTCGCGGTGCAATTCGTGGTCAATTTCGAAGAGGGCGGCGAGAACAACATCCTGCATGGTGATCGCGCCTCGGAAGCGTTTCTCTCGGACGTGCTCGGCGCGCAGCCCTGGCCGGGCCAGCGTCACGCCAATATCGAATCGATGTTCGAATACGGTTCGCGCGCCGGCTTCTGGCGGCTGTGGCGGATGTTCACCGAGCGCAACATGCCGACCACGGTGTTCGGCGTCGCCACGGCGCTGCAGCGCAATCCCGAAATCGTCGCGGCGATGCAGGAAGCCAAATGGGATATCGCCAGCCATAGTCTGAAGTGGATCGAGCACAAGGACATGTCGGAGCCCGAGGAGCGCTTCGAGATCAGTGAGGCGATCCGCGTGCATACCGAGGCCACGGGCGCGCGCCCGACCGGCTGGTATACCGGTCGCAGTTCCATCAACACCATCCGCCTGCTGATGGAAGCCGGTGGCTTCAAATATCTGTGCGATAGCTATGCCGACGATCTGCCCTACTGGATCAAGGGACCCAGCGAACCGCAGCTCATCATTCCCTATACGCTCGACGCCAATGACATGCGTTTCGTCAATCCGCAGGGCTTTGGCGGCGGCGACGAGTTCTTCACCTACCTGAAGGATTCGTTCGATGTGTTGTATGCGGAAGGCGCGACCTCGCCGAAGATGATGACGGTGGGTCTGCATTGCCGCGTCGTCGGCCGCCCCGGCCGTGCGGCCTCGCTGATGCGGTTCCTCGATTACGTCGCGAGCCACAAGCGCGTCTGGGTGCCGACACGTCTGCAGATTGCCGAGCACTGGCACGCCAATCTGAAACATCTCGCCGCCGACGCCCGTGCCATCGGGTAGATCAGGATTGGGATAACGCTGGTCATGACAGAGAAGACGCTCGACGAACTCAACAGCTGCAGCAAAGCGGACTTCGTCGCAGCGCTGGCGAATATTTTCGAATATTCGCCCTGGATTGCGGAGAAGGCTGCGGAGAGCAGGCCGTTCGCGGGCGTCAAGCAATTGTTTGCCGCGATGCGCAAGGTGGTGGAAGAAGCAGCGTCAGGCCAGCGGCTGGCGCTGATCAAGGCGCATCCGGATCTCGCCGATAAAACGCAACGCGGCGATCTCCTGACGGCGGAATCCAATGCCGAGCAGAACAGCGTCGGGCTCGATCGGCTGTCGGAAGCCGAATATGCCGCCTTCGATCGCGTCAACACTGCCTATCGTACGAAGTTCGGCTTTCCCTATATCGTCTGCGTCCGTCGCCACACCAAGGATTCCATCCTCGCGGATTTCGAGAAGCGGCTGCCGAACGATCCGGCAGTTGAGGTCGCGGCATCGGTTGCCGAGATCTGCAAGATCGCGGCGCTGCGTACCGATCTTTTGGTCGACGGGCCGGATCGCCTGCAGGTGCATGGCCGGCTCTCGACCCATGTGCTGGATACCCATAGCGGCCGGCCTGCAGCGGGGATTTCGGTCGAGCTTGTCGAATTGTCGAGGCTCGGCGCCAGCCGCGTGATTGCGCGCACGCTGACCAATCACGACGGTCGCACCGATGTGCCGCTGATCGGCGGACGCCCGGTGCCGATCGGGCGCTATGAACTGAGTTTCAAGGTCGGCGGCTATTTTGCCGAACGGGGCGTGCCGATGTCCGATCCGCCGTTCCTCGACGAGATCCCGTTGCGCTTCTCGGTCTATGAGCCAGAGGGCCATCTCCACGTGCCGCTGCTGGTGACGCCGTGGAGCTATGGGACATATCGGGGGAGCTGAGCGGGGCGCGATGCCTCATGGTGAGGAGCGCGCCACTTGGCGCGCGTCTCGAACCATGAAGAGTATTACGCACATCCTTCGAGACGCGCGTGAAGAACGCGCTCCTCAGGATGAGGACGGAGTTCAGACGTGGATGGCCGGGACAAGCCCAGCCATGACGACTGAGAGTTTCGCAATCGCGCCATCCTACATTCGACCCAAACCGGTCGTCTCATCACAAAACAAAATAAACAGGGAGAACGTCATGCGTGGCATCCATCGCCTGCTGCTGGTTGCGGCATTTGCGTCCATCACCACTGCCAGTGCCTTCGCCGCCGAGGTCCATGTGATGATCTCCGGCGGCTTCACGGCGGCCTACAAGGAGCTGGTTCCGCAATTCGAGAAGGCAACGGGCAACACGGTCGTCACGGCCTATGGGCCGTCGATGGGCGAGACGCCGCAGGCGATTCCGATGCGCCTGTCGCGCGGCGAGCCGGCCGATGTGCTGATCATGGTGGGCTATGCGCTAGGCGATCTCATCAGCAAGGGCAAGGTGGTCGCGGACAGCCGCGTCGATCTCGCGGACTCGCCGATCGGCGTGGCCGTGAAGGAGGGGGCTCCGAAGCCCGACCTGTCCTCGGCGGATACGCTGAAGGTCGCGCTGCTCAAGACCAGGACCGTGGCCTATTCGGATAGCGCCAGCGGCGTCTATGTCAGCAAGGAGATGTTCGAGAAACTCGGCATTGCCGACGCCATGAAGGACAAGGCGCGCAAGATCCCGGCCACGCCGGTAGGCGAGATCGTCGCCAGGGGCGAGGCGGAGATCGGCTTTCAGCAGATCAGCGAATTGAAGCCGGTCAAGGGCATCGAGATCGTCGGCCCGCTGCCGGCGGAGCTGCAGAAAATCACCGTGTTCTCGGCGGGGCTTGCGAGCAACGCACCGCAGCCGGATGCCGGAAAGGCGCTGATTGCGTTTCTGTCCTCGAAACAGGCCGCGCCGGTGATCACGGCGAGCGGGCTCGAGCCGAAGGTGAAGTGAGCGGCTGTTTGCCTTCTCCCCGCTTGCGGGGAGAAGGTGGCGTCGCGAAGCGACGACGGATGAGGGGGCGCTCCTCAAGCCGTGGCGTTCGCGGAGAGTCCCCCTCACCCGACGCCCACATGCTTCGCATGCGGACGTCGACCTCTCCCCGCACGCGGGGAGAGGTAAAGTTAGTGCGTCGCAGCCGCCGCCACGCCCGCGGCTTCCGCCTTTGCGGTCTCGGCACTGCTGACCCCATTGAAGAACGCATTCAGGATCACCGCGACCAGCGCGCAGAGCAGGATGCCTGACTCCAGCAGCGGGTGCAGGTCATGCGGTAGCGCCTTGAAGAAGTTCGGCGCCACCAGCGGGATCAGGCCGAAGCCGACGGAAATCGCGACCACGAACAGATTGTGCTGGTTGGTCTTGAAATCGACCGCGGTGAGGATGCGGGCGCCGGTCGCGGCGACCATGCCGAACATCACAAGGCCGGCGCCGCCGAGCACCACCTGCGGTACGGCCTCCACCAGCGCGGCCATCTTCGGCAGCAGGCCGAGCACCAGCATGATGCCGCCGCCGGCGATGGTCACCCAGCGCGAGCGCACGCCGGTGACGCCGACCAGACCGACATTCTGCGAGAACGAGGTGTAGGGGAAGGTGTTGAAGATGCCGCCAAGAAGCGTGCCGACGCCGTCGGCGCGCAGGCCCTTGGTCACTGCGTCCCTGTCGACGGTCTTGCCGGTTATCTCGCCGAGCGCCAGGAACATGCCGAGCGACTCGATCATGACCACGATCATCACGATGCACATGGTGACGATGGGGACGAGATGGAATTGCGGCATGCCGAAATGGAACGGCAGCACGATATCGGCCCAGCCCGCGGTGCCGACCTTGTCGAAATGCATCACGCCGAGCAGGCTGGCGAGGATGGCGCCGGCGATGATGCCGAGCAGCACCGAGACATTGGCCAGAAAGCCGGTGCCCCATTTGATCAAGGCGAGGATGACGCAGAGCACGAACAGCGCGATGCCCAGACCCTGCAACTGGCCGTAGCCGGGATTGGCATAGGTGTGCGGAACGCCGTCGATGACCCTGGTGAGCACGGGTAGGCCGCCACCAGCCCAGTTGATACCAACGCGCATCAGCGAGATGCCGATGACCATGATGATGGTGCCGGTGACCACAGGCGGAAACAGCGGCAGCAGCCGGCTGATGAAAGGCGCGACAAGGATGCCGAAGATTCCGGCAGCGATGACCGAGCCATAGATGCCGAGCAGGCCGATCTCCGGGGCGGCGGCCATCGACAGCATCGGGCCGACCGAGGCGAAAGTGACGCCCATCATCACCGGCAGGCGGATGCCGACGCCCGGAAAGCCGATACACTGGACCAAGGTCGCAAGACCGCAGGCAAACAGGTCGGCGGAGATCAGGAAGGCGACGTCCTGCGGCGGCAGCTTCAGGGCGCGGCCGATGATGAGCGGCACCGCCACCGCGCCCGCATACATCACCAGCACATGCTGCAGGCCCAGCGCGAGGAGGCGCGGGGCCGGCAGGACCTCGTCGACGGGATGGACGCTCACTGTCATTGATCTAGCCCCTTGCTTAGGTGATGAAATATCGTGGCATTATGATCGTCAGATACAAGCCTTGTGCCAGACGCCGCTGAAGCCATTTCGCCACCGGTGGCGTGGTGACCGGTGGCACGAAGGTTGCTCGAAGTGAGCATTGCTAAATATATTGCACTGCGACCGAGGTTTCCGGTCGCAGACAGAGACTGGAGGTCGTTCGTGCCGCTCATCAAGAACAGATATGGAAAAGGCCGTGTCCGCATCATGCGGATCCATCGCGACGGCGACAAGCAGGATGTCAGCCAGCTCAGCATCAAGGCGATGCTGGAGGGCGATTTCGGCCGTGCCTATACCGACGCCGACAACTCCACCTCGACCTCCACCGACACCATCAAGAACATCGTCAATGTGGTGGCGCGCGAGAACACCGCGCTGTCGACGGAGGAGTTCTGCCAGGTGCTGGCGAAGCGCTATCTCGACCTGTATCCGCAGGCCAGCTCTGTCAGCATCACCGCGCATGAGACCAAGTGGGCGCGGCTCGCCGTCGACGGCGAACTGCACCCGCACGCATTCCTGCTCGACAGCAACGGCAAGCCGACCGTCGAGATCCATGCCACGCGCGATGGCATGGTCATGAGTTCGGGCCTCGACGGTTTCACCTTCATGAAGTCGACGCAATCCGGCTGGGAGAACTACTACACCGACAAGTATTCCACGATCCAGCCGACCAATGACCGCATCTGCGCCACATCGATGGTGGCGTCGTGGACATGGTCCGGCAAGCCCGCCAGCTATCCCGCGACCAACAAGAAGATTCTGGACACGTTGCTGAAGGAATTCGCCACCACCTATAGTCCGAGCGTGCAGAACAGCCTGTATCGCATGGGCGAGAAGGTGCTGGCGGCGGTGCCGGAAATTTCCGAGATCAGCATGGCCTGCCCGAACATTCACTACATCCTGATGAATCTCTCGGCGTTCGGGCTGGACAACAATAACGACGTGTTCCTGCCGACGGATGAGCCGCATGGGCAGATCGAATGCACGGTGGGGCGGGGGTAGCGCGGCGCTTTTTTAACCTCTCTCCGCCCCCGCGCGAAGCAAAGCTTCGCTAGGCGGGGAGAGGTTAAGATCGGCGTTTCGCTCTCATGCTTTCCCAAACCTCTTCTGCAACTCCGGGAAAATCCGGTCCGGCTTGAACGGCACCTGCGTAAAGCGAATCCCCGTGGCGTCGAACAGCGCATTGCCCATGGCGGCGGCGACAGGATTATACGGGCTTTCGCTCATCGACTTCGCACCCAATGGCCCGATCGCATCATGGGTGTCGGCGAAATACACGTCGGTCCGCGGCAGGTCTGCGAAGGACGGCAGATGATAATCGCGGAATTTCGGATTGATCACGCGTCCCTTGTCGTCGATCACCATTTCCTCATACAGCGTGGCCCCCAGCGATTGGGCGACGCCGCCCTCGATCTGGCCGCGGAGCTGCATCGGATTGGCGACGGCGCCGGCGTCCGCAGCCTGCACGCTCTTGAGTACCTTGATCGCACCGGTCCCCTTGTTCACCGCCACGCGAAATCCCTGCACGTTGAAGGCGACCGAACGCGGCGTGCCGCCTGACGTTCCGGTAGCGCTGCGTGCAGTGCTGTCCGCCTGCATCGCCGCCACCAGTCTTTGCGCGGCGTCATGGGTGGCTTTGCCAGCGACGAATGTGCCGGCGCTGCCATAGGCGCCGGTATCGTGGCCGCCATTCCGCGTATCGGACTGGCGCAGATGAATCTGCTCGACAGCGCAGCCGAGTGTCGTGGCCGCGATCTGTCGGTGCACCGTCGCGGTGCCGTTGCCGAATTCGGCGGTGCCGACCGTGAGGTCATAATCGCCGTCGTCGCGTCTGGCGATGACGACTTCGGCGATATGGCCCAGCGGCGGTACGGTGTCGATCATGGTGAGCGCGATGCCGTCGCCGGTCAGCCAATCGCCATCGAGATCGTGCATCGTCTCCGCCTGCATCGCCTGTTCGACCAGATCGAGACATTGATCGAGGCCGTAGCTGCCGATCAGCACGTCGTCATAATGCGTGCCGGCCGGCGACAGCATGGCATCGCCGGGCTTGATCACGTTGCGGCGGCGGAAATCATACGGGCTGATGCCGAGCTGCTTCGCGAGTTCGTCGATGGCTGCTTCCACGGCGAACAGGGTCTGCGGCAGGCCGTAGCCGCGAAAGGCGCCCGCCGGCACCGTGTTGGTATAGGCGACGACGGCATCGACCTTCTTGTTGGCGCAGTTATAGACGCCGAGCGATTCACCGCAGGCATGAAACAGCACCGGGCCTGCATGATTGCCATAGGCGCCGGTGTTGGAGAGCACGTCGAGCTGCAGGGCGGTGAGCTTGCCATCTTCGCCGGCCCCGGCCTTGACGGTGACGCGCATCGGATGCCGCGTCGATGTGGCGATGAACTGCTCCTCGCGGGTCAGTTCCCATTTCACCGGGCGACCGGTCCTGAGTGCGGCGAGCGCCAGAATATCCTCGACGAACATTTCCTGCTTGCCGCCGAAGCCGCCGCCAACGCGTTCGCAGAACACGCGGACCTTGTCGGAGGGAAGGTCATAGAGTTGCGCGAGGGCTCGCCGCGTCAGGAAGGGTGTCTGCGTGCTGGAGCGAACATTCAATACGCCGTCGGCATCGAGCCAGGCCATGCCGCCATGAGTCTCGAGATGGCCGTGTTGCACGCGTTGCGTGGTGAATGTGCCTTCATAGGTGACGGCGGATGAGGCCAGCGCCGCGGCAACATCGCCGAATTCGCCGTGGGTTTCGGCGATGATGTTTCTGATAGCATTGCTGACGCGATGCACCTGCGTCTTGTCGGGGTGAATGACCGGTGCGCCCGGCGCGATGGCGGCTGCGGGATCGAACACCGCGGGCAGGATGTCATAGACGACGTCGATGCGGCGGCAGGCTTCCTCCGCGATCGCTTCGCTGTCCGCGACCACGGCGGCGACTTTCTGGCCGATGAAACGCACGGTGTCATCGAGGATCCGTGTATCCTGGGGATCCATTGCATCGACCTCGTGACGTGCGGTCGAGAACAATATGGTCGGCGCATCCGCATGGGTCAGCACCGCATGCACGCCCGGCATTGCCCGTGCTGCCGATGAATCGATCGACACGATGCGGGCATGGGGATGCGGCGAGCGCAGCACCTTGATATGCAGCAGCCCGTCCATGGCGACGTCGAATGTGTAGCGCGCCGCGCCTGTCACGATCTGAGGAGCGGCCGGCGCGGAAATGCTGCGACCGAATGCGGTGCCGGGTGCGGCTTGTTCGATATTGATCGTGCCGTCGAGCGCGTCCTCGATCGTGCGATAGCCGGTGCAGCGACACAGATTGCCCTTCAACGACGCTCCGAGATCGGCGCGCTGTGCCTGATTGAGCGACGCGCAGGTCACGATCATGCCGGAGGTGCAGAAGCCGCACTGGAATCCCTGTGCGTCGAGAAACGCCTGCTGCATCGGATGGATGCCGCCTTCGGGCGCGAGACCTTCGATGGTGGTGACGGCATGACCTTCGGCGCGAAAGGCCGGGATGATGCAGCTATGCACCGGCTCGCCATCAAGCAGCACGGTGCAGGCACCGCAGTCGCCGGCATCGCAGCCTTTCTTGACGCCGAAATGGCCGAGTTCGCGCAGGAAGGTGCGCAGGCATTGGCCGGGTTGCGGCTGCTGCGAAAAGCTGTGGCCGTCGATCTCGAAACTCATGGCCTGATGCCCTGCAATTCGCTGCGGATTTCTTCCGCGAGCCGGAGCGTCATCTGCTTGCGCCAGGCCGGTTTGCCGTGAATGTCGTCGTGATAGAGGTCGTCCGGAATCCGGTCGAGGATCGCTTCTTCGAGCGCATCGGCATCGGGAAGTGCCGGAAGCGCGATACGGACGGGACGCTTCGTCGATGCCGTGATCGTCAGCCGCAGACCATCCTCATCAAGGCTTCCTATCAGTAGCGCAGCAGATCGCCCGACTGGCGTCAGCGAGATCTGGCGGAATGCAGAGCGGCGCTTGAGCGTTGCGAGAGGAATGGCAATGCTGCGCAGAAGATCGCCCGGCATCAGCACATTGCTTTGATCGCCGGTGACGAAGTCTGCCACGTCGATCGTGTCTGCGCTGCCATCGGCCTTCCAGATCGTGCAGACGCCATCGAGCGCGGCGGTGAGTGCGATCATCGGACCGGCCGGCAGCGACATGCAGAGATTGCCGCCGACCGTCGCGGTCTTCCAGATCTTGAAGGAGGCGAGGAAGGCCCGGCAACACTGATTGATGAGCGGTGACGCGACCCAGTCGGCCGGGCAGGGCAGCGCATCGAGCTGTGCCACAGTGCATGTGGCGGCGATCTGCAATTCGCTATCGGTGACGGTGAGGGCCGGCCATTTGAGGTCGGTGAGGTCGATCAGCCGCCTCAGATGTGTCTGCGGTTCGGAGAAAAGCCAGGTGCCTCCGGCGAGCCATGCATCCCCGGCACTCCATGTCGGTAGCTGGTCCCGCGTCTGCGGGCGGGCGACGGACGTGATCGTATTCAGGTCCATAGGGCGGTTATACTTTCACTCGGTAATGACCCCTTGAAGTCTCATTGTGAACCCTGCAAGACCGACGCCAAGTTGAGAACGAGTGCAAGACAAGTCGAAGTATTTGCGGCTGGTCCCTGAATTGCAAGGTCGGGTCCATGACCGAAGGAGATGAGCCATGACAGAAACGCAGGCCACCTGGATCAAGGATCCGCTCGGCATTTTCGCCGAAGGGGCCGAGCGCGGCGTTGTCGTCAAGGGGGGCCGGATCGTCGAGCTGGTGCCGGCCGGTGGCAAGCCAGTGGCGGCCGATGTGGCGGTCTTTGATGCCGGTGCCCATGTGGTGCTGCCCGGGCTGATCAATACGCATCACCATTTCTATCAGACGCTGACGCGTGCATTGCCGGCGGCGCTGGACCGCGAGCTGTTTCCCTGGCTGCAGGCGCTGTATCCGGTCTGGGCACGGCTGACCCCGGAGAATCTCGATCTCGGCGTCAGCGTGGCGATGTCGGAATTGCTGCTATCGGGCTGCACGACGACCACCGACCATCACTATGTGTTTCCTGCAGGTCTCGAACAATCCGTCGATATTGAAGTGGGGGTGGCAGAGCGGCTCGGCATGCGCGTGCTGCTGACGCGGGGATCGATGAACCGCTCGCAGCGCGACGGCGGCCTGCCGCCGGACTCGGTAGTGCAGGACGAGGACACGATCCTGGCCGACAGTGCCCGCGTGGTAGGGAAATTCCACCAGCGCGGCGAGGACGCCATGGTGCAGATCGCGCTGGCGCCGTGTTCGCCGTTTTCGGTGACGACCTCGCTGATGACCTCGACCGCGGCACTGGCCGACAAGCTCGACGTCCGCCTGCATACGCATCTCGGCGAGACCGAGGACGAGAACCGCTATTGCGAGGAGATCTATGGCTGCCGCCCGCTGGATTATCTCGAACAGACCGGCTGGCTGAACAGGCGCACCTGGCTGGCCCATGGCATCCACTTCAACGCGGGCGAAATGGTGCGGCTTGGCAAGGCCGGGACCACCGTCAGTCACTGCTCGTGCAGCAATCAGCTCTTGGCCTCCGGCTGCTGCCCGGTCTGCGAGATGGAGGATGCGGGCGTCGGGATCGGTCTCGGCGTTGATGGATCGGCCTCGAATGACGGCTCGAATCTGATGCAGGAAGTGCGCGCGGCCTTTCTGCTGCAGCGGGCGCGCTATGGCGTTGGCCGGGTCAGCCACAAGGACGCGCTGCGCTGGGCGACGAAAGGCTCGGCGGCCTGCGTGGGGCGGCCCGAGCTCGGCGAGATCGCTGTGGGGAAAATGGCGGATCTGGCATTGTTCAAGCTGGATGAGCTGCGTTTCTCCGGCCACGGCGATCCGCTGGCGGCGCTGGTGCTGTGCGGCGCGCATCGTGCGGACCGCGTGATGGTGGGCGGCCTGTGGCGCGTGATCGACGGCGCGATCCCGGGGCTCGATGTCGGCGACCTGATCCGCCGGCATAGTGCGGCGGCGAAGGCGATGCAGAAAAATTAACAAAACGGCGGTGTCAAGGTAGGGATTGAAGGAAAGGTGCGCTTTAAAGCCGCAGGTTGTGCTGGTAACTGAGAGAAATATTGCAGATTTTTCTCAAGTCCTTTCGGCACATTCATGTCGGCACCGATTGAGTTTTTTTTTCGAGAAGCCATAGCGTCGTTGCAGTCCGGCCGGCTCCAGGATGCGGAGCGAGGACTCAGGAAAGTCCTCCGGCAGCAGCCCAGACACGTTGCCACGCTCAACCTCCTGAGCGTCGTTCTCAGCCAGTTGAAGCGACATGCCGAAGCGGAGCCATATATCAAGACGGCTCTCCAGCTCGACGCGTCGTCGGATGCGACTTTCTACAATTACGGTCTCCTTCTGAAGGCATTGCGGCGACCGGCAGAGGCCTTGCAGCGCTTTGACGGAGCGCTGGCGATCAATCCTGCCATTGCCGATAGCTGGAATGGCCGAGGGACCGCTCTCAACGACCTCAAGCGATACGCCGAAGCCATCATTGCTTTTGACAGGGCCATCGCCCTGCGTCCGAACTATGCGGAGGCCATCGTCAACAAGGCCAATGCCTTGCTCGGGCTCCGACAATACGGCGATGCCCACGCGACTTACGATCAGGCCCTCGCAATCAATTCGCGGCTTGCCGAAGCATGGCTCGGTCGTGGACGGGCGTTCATCGAACTGGCGCGCGAGCGGGACGCCGAGGAGGCCTATCGTCGGGCGCTGGCGCTGAAGCCGGACTGGCCGGAGGCCCTGTGCGCCCTGGCGAGGCTGCTGCTGCAGAACGGCGATATCGCACAGGCGCTGCGGCTGTCGTGCCGGGCGCTGGCCGCTCAGGAGACGTTCGAGACGAAAGCAATGGTGGCCGCCTGCCTGCAGTCGCCGCTGCTCCAGCCCGATGCCGGCGATATCAGGTCGATCCTGGAGCGTGCGATCTCCGAGGCCTGGGTGAGGCCGTCCACCCTTGCGCCTGCATGCGCGACCTTTCTCATGCTGAATGATGCGGTGAAATCGGGCATGGCGCGCTTCGCCGATCCCGATTTTCGATCGCAGCCGGCGGAAACGATACTCGCTTCGTCGGGAATCGCGGCGTTTGCCGGGGATTCCCTGCTGCGCGCGGTGCTGCAAGCGACACCCGTGTCGAACCCGTTGCTGGAAAAATTCGCGACGGAACTTCGCTTCGTTCTGCTGAGTGTCGCGCGCAGCGCATCCAGTGCCGCAGTGCCGTCCGCTGTGATGACGCTGTTCTCTGCCGTCGCGCGGCAGTGCTTCATCAACAGCTATGTCTTTGCGCTATCCGCAACGGAGGCAGAGCACGTCGAGGCGTTGCGGAGCGACATTGCTGCCAGACTGGCGTCGGGCGCGTCCGTCTCAGCTTTGTCGCTCCTCGCGATGGCCAGCTATATGCCGCTCCATGCCCTCGCCAATCCGGAACGCCTTCTCGATCGCCGTTGGCCGGATAGTGTCGGTGCCGTGCTGGATCAGCAGATCCGCGCCTGGCAAGAGGAACGACGGCTCGGCTCCCTCATGCCGGCCTTGACGCCTGTCGAGGACGACGTGTCGTTGCAGGTCCGCAGCCACTATGAGGAGCATCCCTATCCGCAATGGCTCGCGGCGGAGCCGGTTGGTGCATCAACGACGATCGACACGTTTCTCTCCGAACAGTTTCCGGACTCGTCCTTCATACCTGGCGGCAAGGAGGGATCGGTCGACATCCTGGTCGCTGGTTGCGGCACGGGCCGCTCGGCCATCCATGCGGCGCAGAGATTCCGGGACGCGCAGGTGCTCGCCATCGATCTCAGTCTGAAATCGCTGAGTTATGCGCAGCGCCAGACACGTGCGCTCGGCATCCGCAATCTGCGCCATGCCCATGCCGACATCATGAAATTGTCGTCGATCGGCCGCACCTTCGAGATGATCGAATCGAGCGGTGTTCTGCACCATCTCGCCGATCCATTCGCGGCATGGCGCATATTGGTCTCGCTGTTGAAGCCCGCCGGGGTGATGCAGATCGCGCTCTATAGCGAGATCGCCAGACGGGATATCGTCGCCGCGCGTGCATTCATCGCGGAGCGTGGCTATCGGCCGATACCGGAGGATATTCGTCGCTGCCGGCAGGAATTGCTCGCCTACGAGGACGGCACTCCGCTCAAGAACGTGACGTTGACATCGGATTTCTACAGCCTGAGCGATTGCCGCGACCTGCTGTTTCACGGGCAGGAACATCGACTGACGCTGCCGCAGATCGAACGTTTTCTGAGTGACAACGGGCTGCGATTTCTCGGCTTCGATATCGACGCCGCGACGAAGCGAAAATATCGTCAGCGATATCCTGCGGACATTGCCATGACCGATCTCGGGTCGTGGCATGAGTTCGAAACCGAGAACCCCTATACATTCATTTCGATGTATCAGTTCTGGGTCCAGAAGATGTGACCGTCGGAGCCTATCTCCGACGGTCATCAACCAGTATCCGGACGCTGCCGTTCGGATATCTCGCGAGGAGGGCGGCGCCGGTTACTTGCCCGGGATCTTGTCGTCGATGCCCTTCACATAGAAGTTCATGCCGAGCACCTGACCGGGATCGAGGGCGTCGCCGCCCTTGCATTCCACTTCCTTGCCGTCCTGTCCCATGATCGGGCATTTGAACGGCTTCAGCGTGCCGGCGACGATGGCGGCTTCGGTGTCCATGGCCATCTTCTTCACGTCATCAGGCATGTTGGTATAGGGCGCCATCACGACCATCTTCTCTTTCAGGCCGGCCCAGGTGTCTTCCGACTTCCAGGTGCCGTCGAGGGCGGCCTTGACGCGCTCGACATAATACGGACCCCAGTTGTTGGTGACCGCGGTGAGCTGCGTCTTCGGGCCGAACTTGATCATGTCGGAGTCCTGGCCGAAGGCGAGGGCGCCGCGTTCGGAAGCGACCTGCATGGCGGCCGGCGAGTCCGTGTGCTGCATGATCACGTCGGCGCCCTGATCGAGCAGCGCCTTGGCGGCGTCGGCTTCCTTGCCGGGATCGAACCAGGTGTTGACCCAGATGATCTTGATCTTGATGTCGGGATTGATCTTTTGCGCGGCGAGCATGGTGGCATTGATGCCCGAGATCACTTCCGGAATCGGGAACGAGCCGATGTAGCCCAGCACGCCCTTCTTCGACATCTTGGCGGCGATCAGGCCCTGGATGTAGCGGCCTTCGAAGAAGCGGCCGGAATAGGTCGACATGTTCTTGTCGCGCTTGAAGCCGGTGGCATGTTCGAACATCACCTTGGGATGGCGCTTGGCGACCTTCAGCGTCGGATCCATATAGCCGAACGACGTGGTGAAGATCAGCTGGTTGCCGGCGCGCGCAAGCTGCTCGATGGAGCGCTCGGAGTCCGGGCCTTCGCTGACATTCTCGAGATAGGTGGTCTCGATCTTGTCGCCGAATTCCTTGACGAGCATCTGGCGGCCGACTTCATGCTGATAGGTCCAGCCGAAGTCGCCGACCGGGCCGATATAGACGAAACCGACTTTCAGCTTGTCGGCGGCAACGGCCGCCGTCAGTCCGAGGCCGGTGGCCAGCAGCATGGCGGCCGCTGCAAGTGCTTTCCTGTTCATGCACGTCTCCTGTTTGCGAGATGGTCTTGTGAGAATGTCTTTAGCGATCAGGTACGAAAACCGTGCCCAATGCCGCCGGTGCCGTGGAGCCGCCGCTGCGGGTGCGCGAGATCAGCACCAGCACGACGACCGTTGCGAGATAGGGCAGTGCGGACATCAGTTGCGACGGCACGCCGACGCCCCAGCCTTGCGCATGCAGTTGCAAGATCGAGACCGCGCCGAACAGATAGGCGCCGATCACGAGGCGCCCCGGCAGCCATGAGGCGAACACAACCAGCGCCAGCGCGATCCAGCCGCGGCCGGCGGTCATGCCCGGCACGAAGAAGGGCGTATAGGCCAGCGGCAGATAGGCACCGGCCAGACCGGCGCAGCCGCCGCCGAACATCACGGCGAAGGTGCGAATCTTGAGCACGGGGTAGCCCAGCGCATGGGCGGAGACGTGATTGTCGCCGATGGCGCGCAGGATCAGTCCGGCGCGGGTGCGGTAGAGAAAATACGAGATGGCCACGATCAGCGCGATCGAGACATAGACGAAGGCATCTTCGCCGAACAGGATCTTGCCGACGAAGGGGAGCGTGGTCAGGCCGGGAATATACAGACGCGGGGCCGTGGCGATGCGCTCGCCGACGAAGCCGGCGCCGATCAGGCCGGAGACCCCGATGCCCAGGATCGTGAGCGCCAGACCGGTGGCGACCTGATTGACGGCGAGGCCGAGCGTCATCAGCGCGAATATCAGCGACAGCGCGACACCTGCGAAGATACCGCACAGCGCGCCGATCAATGTCGAGCCGGTGGCCCAGGCGCCGGCAAAGCCGCAGGCGGCGCCGACGATCATCATGCCTTCGACGCCGAGATTGAGCACGCCGGCGCGCTCTACCAGCAGCTCACCTGAGGCGGCCAGCAGCAATGGCGTCGACGCCGCGAGCACGGCAAGTATGATGGCTTCAAGCAGCTCCATCGGCGACCTTTCGCTGCGGCATGATGAGCTTGATCCGGTACAGGATCAGGCTGTCGCAAGCGAGCACATAGAACAGCAGGATGCCCTGGAACACCTTGGTGATATCGAGTGGGATCTTCATGGCAATTTGCGCTTGCTCCCCGCCGATGAATGTCAGCGCCAGGAAAAGCCCTGCAATTAGTATTCCAACCGGGTTGAGCCGTCCGAGAAATGCAACGATGATCGCCGTGAAGCCATAGCCGGGCGAGATGCCGGGCTGCAGATGGCCGATGGGGCCGGCGACTTCGATGATCCCCGCGAGGCCGGCCAGTGCGCCGGAAATTGCGAAAGTCAGCAGCACGAGCTGATTCGATGAAAAGCCGCCGAAGCGTGCCGCGCGCGGCGCGGCGCCGACCACGCGGATTTCAAAGCCCTTGATGGTACGGCCGAGCAGGATGGCAGCGGCAACCACCATCACAAGTGCGATGATCGCGCCAAGATGCAGCCGTCCGCCTTCGAACAGCAAAGGCACGGTGGCGACCGTATCGAATTCGGCCGTGGTCGGGAAGTTGAACCCCTTGGGATCGCGCCACGGGCCGCGGACGAGATAATCCAGCAGCAGGTCGGCCACATAGACCAGCATCAGGCTGACGAGGATCTCGCTGGCGCCGAACCGCACCTTGCAGAAGGCCGGGATCAACGCATAGAGCGCGCCCGCCATGGCGCCCAGCAGCATCATCGCCGGCAGCACCCAGGCCCCGGCATCGGTGCCGTTGGTCTTCACCGCGAGCCAGCTGCCGGCCACAGCCCCGACCAGGAACTGCCCCTCGGCGCCGATATTCCAGACATTGGCGAGATAACAAAGCGACAGGCCGATGGCGATCATCACCAAAGGCGCGGCCTTCACTGCGATCTCCTGCAATGAATAGACGTCCGTGAGCGGCGTGATGAAATAGACGTTCAGCGCAGCGATCGGGTTCTTGCCGATGATCATGAACAGGATGCTCATGGTCACGATGGTCAGTCCGATGGCGATGACAGGCGACACCAGCGCGATGATGGTCGATCGCTCTGCACGCTTCTCAAGCACCAACTGCATCGGGCACGTCCTTTGGCGTGAGAGCGCTGCCGCCCATCAACAGGCCCAGCGTTTCCCTGTCCGCATCGGCTGTGATCAGTGGTTCGGAGAGACGGCCGTGGAACATCACGGCGATGCGGTCGGCGATGTCAGCGAGTTCGTCAAGGTCCTGGCTGGTAACGAGGATGGCCGCACCTGCGGCGGCTAGATCGAGCAGCGCCTGACGGATCACTGCCGCGGCGCCGGCATCGACGCCCCAGGTCGGCTGGCTGACCACGAGCACGATGGGATTGCGCAGGATCTCGCGGCCGACGATGAATTTCTGCAGATTGCCGCCGGAGAGGCTGGCGGCTTCCGGATCGCGTTTCGCTTTGCGGACGTCGAAACTCGCGGTGGCGCGGTCGACGGTCGCGAGCGTTGCCGCCGTATTGATGAAGCCGTGCTGCACCATGCCTGACGCAGCATGGCCGGTGAGCAGCGCATTCTCGGACAGCCGCATGCGCGGCGCAGTGCCGTGGCCGAGCCGTTCTTCGGGCACGAAGGCCGCGCCCAGCTTGCGGCGCGCGGTGATCGAGAGATGTCCGGCGGCTTGGCCATCGATCACGATGGTGCCGGGATCCTTGGACAGTCGCTCGCCCGACAGCGCCGCAAAGAATTCATCCTGGCCGTTGCCGGCGACGCCGGCGATGCCGAGGATTTCGCCGCCTTTCAGCTCCAGCGAGATGTTCTTCAAATGCACGCCATGCGGCTCATCGGGCGCGAGGCTGAGATCGTTGACCACGAGCCGCGGCACGGTGGTTTGCCGGTTGGCGGCGGCTTTCACCTGTCTGATCTCGGTGCCAACCATCATGCGCGCCAGCGACGCGGCGGTTTCCTCGCGGGGCAGGCAGGTCGAGATCTTCTTGCCGCCGCGCAGGATGGTGGCGGTGTCGCACAGCCGTTTCACCTCGTCGAGCTTGTGGCTGATATAGAGGATCGCGCGGCCTTCCGTCTTCAGGCGTTCCAGCACGACGAAAAGCTGATCGGCTTCCTGCGGCGTCAGCACGGCCGTGGGTTCGTCGAGGATCAGGAATTTCGGATTCTGCATCAGCACGCGCACGATCTCGATGCGCTGACGTTCGCCGACCGAGAGTTGCCAGACCTCGCGTTTGGGATCGAGCGGCAGGCCATATTGCTGCGACACCTGTTCGAGCCGCGCCGACATCGCCTTGAAGGATTCTTTGCCGTCGAGACCGAGCGCGACGTTCTCGGCGACGGTCAGATTGTCGAACAGCGAAAAATGCTGGAACACCATGCCAATACCGCGCGCGCGCGCATCGTGCGGGCCGGCAAGCACCATCTTTTCGCCCTGCCAGAGCATCTCGCCTTCGCTCGGCTGGATCAGGCCATAGATGGTTTTGACGAGTGTGGATTTGCCGGCGCCGTTTTCGCCAAGCAGCGCGTGGATTTCCTGCGGGCGGATGGCGATGTCGATGGAGTCATTGGCAAGGAAGCTGCCATAGCGCTTGGTCAGACCGATGGTCTGCAGAAGCGCCTGACCGGCGCGCGCGTTTCCTAGTCCCGCATCCAACATTCGCTACCTACGCGTGAGAAGGAGGTGGCAGCAAGTGTGTGCCGGATTGGAATGCAGCGTAAATCTCGAATAAGCGCCAGCACCTGCCTTATTTTTGGACTGGATTGCTTTCTTGGGCGATTCCCCATGCGGGTTGCACGCCGATGTCGAGATTCTACCTGATCTCAAAGGAGTTATTCGACTTTCGCATTGTATACTTGGATGGAAGTGTTGCAGTTGCGGCACAGGTGTGACGAATTCGAAAGTCGGATTTTCTCACGTGACAAGAAGTTGGGCAGAGATTTTTTGCGTCGCAAACATCCATTGGCAGCGCAAATTTGGCGGGTCTGGGCTCAATTAAATCTGCGACAGAACGTCGCAAAATACCAATCTTTACAGCCTCTAAGACGCGTCGCGCATGCGCCCGCATGGTGTCATTTCACCGCTCTGAAAACACGGCGCTTCAAGCATAAAATGCTGATTTCATTGGGCATCGCTGATGAAACGAGTAGCAACTCGTGGGGAAAGTTGAGGCTTCTCACCCGGACTGATTGCAACAACTCTCGCGCAAGAGGCACGCAATCATTGTCAACAGGTGGGGGTAATTCCAATGACCAATCATTTTCGAGCAATCGCAGCCGCGACATTCCTGTCGCTCGCGGCGATGGTACCAATGGGCGCGGCGAGCGCAGCCGACATGGCGGCCATGCCGGTCAAGGCCAAGCCGATCCCGGATCTGCCGTTCTTCCTGCTGATCGATAACCGCTTCACCTATGCCTATCAGTGGGGGGCGGTCGATCCCGGCGTGACCAACAACACCACCAAACAGGTCTTCGCCTTCACGCACTTCGACGTGTGGACCTATGGCACCAACTTCTTCAACATCGGCCTCGAAAAGGCGGGCAAGAGCAGCCCGGCGAATCCCTGCGCCGATCCGCGCTTTCCCGCGATCACGGGTTGCGAAGGCGCAACCGAGATCTACGGCCTGATCCGCAGCACGATCGGCTTCAACGAGGTCTTCAACACCAAGGCCTTTACGATGGGCCCGCTGCGTAACGTGTCATTCGTCATCGGTGCGGATGGCAGCACCGAGAACCGGTTCTTCGCGGCATCCAAGCGCGACGTTGTGGCCGGTCTGCAGTTTGCTTTCGACCTGCCTTACAAGGGCTTCTTCAACGTCAATCCATTGCTGTACTATGAATTCGCCAACCACTCGACGTTCACTCAGTGCGGTTTCGGCGTTGGTGGCGTTGCCGGCGTGACCTGTAATGCCGATGGCAGCCGCGAGTTCAAACCGACCTGGGCGGTCGAAATGAACTACTACATGGATCTCGGCTTCCTGCCGGAGAGCATCAATTACTTCTCCGTCAGCGGCCGCGCCGGCTTCTACGGCAAGAAGGGCGGCGAAAACGGCCAGATCGCCGGCACCGACACGAAAATCGAACTCAATGCCGAGCCGATCCGTCTGACCTTCGACGCCAGCAAGGCTATCTGGGGCGCCAAGTATACCCACAATGTCGATGTGTGGGTGGCGTACCGGATGTGGAGGAACAAGTTCGGCCTGGACGAAAACGCCAGCTTTGCCTGTACCGTTGCTGCTCCAGGTTCATGCCGCGAGGACTCGCTGTATTCCGGCATCACCGTCAAGTTCTGATCCAGGCTGCCTTCCTGGATTAGTCCTCCAGGGCCAATCTCCAAGGCCAATCTCCAAGGCCAATCTCCAAGGCTGATGGCGCCGCGATGTTCTCGCGGCGCCATCGGCTTTTTGCAGGCGCCAGCGAAGTGCCACTAGCGCAGCTGGGCCCAGAAATTCTCGTGTTGGGCAGCTGCCTCGTCTTCAAGCAGCGGGCCGACGACCTCGATGCTCTTCTGCCCGGCGGCAAAGACATTGCGGCAAGGCAGATCCAGCGTGGGATTCTCCGGATGATCGCCGGTGATCGCCTTGAGCCTTGCTTCGCCGAGCCCATAAACCAGCCGGCCAATGCCGACCCAATAGATCGCGCCCGCGCACATGGCACAGGGCTCTGCGGAGGAATACAGCGTGCAGGTTTTCAGGACCTCTTCGCGATAGGCGAGCGAGGCCTCCGTGCACAGCAGCCGCTCGGCATGAGCGGTGCCGTCATGGGAGGGCATGAAGGCGTTGCCGGCCTCCATCAGCACTTTGCCGTTTGCGTCGACCAGGATTGCGCCGAACGGGTGATTGCCGCGCTCCATGGCGCGCCGCGCGGCATCGAACGACAATCTGAGAAACATCTCGTCGCGGTCTGCCGGGTCTGGTTCACTCATGGTTGCTCCTGTCCCCCGACCGTCCAAATTTGCAGGTCTCGGGCGGCCCCCCAGCGGGATTCGCCTTGGCGCGCCAACCGCACTAGAATTTGCAGACCGGGTATTTCAATTCGCAGCCGGGCCTGCGGCATGAATAAAGAAGCATGATTGCGATGGAAGAGAAAGTCGTCGGAGCTTCCGGCCAATCGCTCGGCGGAGAAATCGTCGAACGCATCAATACGCTGGCTGCGATCTCGGAAGCGCCGGACAACATCACACGAATATTCCTTACACCGGAACATCGTGCTGCCGCCGAACTGATCATCGGCTGGATGCAGGCCGCCGGCATGCAGGCGCGTATCGATGCCATCGGCAATGTCTGCGGACGCTATGAAGGCGACCGGCCCGGTCTGCCGTGCCTGATGCTCGGCTCGCATTACGACACGGTGCGCGATGCCGGCCGGTGGGACGGGCCGCTCGGGATCATCACGGCGATTTCCTGCGTTGGCGATCTCAACCGCCGCGGCCTGCGCCTGCCATTCGCCATCGAGATTGCCGCCTTTGCTGACGAGGAGGGCGTGCGCTTCGCCTCAACATTGCTCGGCAGCCGCGCGGTGGCCGGGACTTTTGTCGAGAGCGTGCTTGGCGGCCGCGACAAAGCGGGCATCTCGATGCGCGAGGCGATGATCGCATTCGGCCTCGATCCCGATCATATCGGCGCCGCAGCGCGCGCGCGCGGCGAACTGCTCGCCTATCTCGAACTGCATATCGAGCAGGGGCCGGTGCTGGAAGCGCAGAAGCTGCCGGTGGGTGTCGTGACGGCCATCTCGGGCGCAACGCGCCTCGCAGTCGAACTGCACGGCATGGCCGGTCATGCCGGCACGGTGCCCATGGCGATGCGGCGCGATGCGCTGGTCGGCGCTGCCGAATGTATCGTTGCGATCGAGGAATTCTGCCAGTCGGATCGCGGGGGCCTGGTCGGCACCGTCGGCTATATCAATGCGATGCCGGGCGCGACCAATGTCATTCCCGGGCTGGTGTCGTTCACCATGGATATCCGCTCTCCGAAGGATTCGTACCGCAAGCTCGCGATCACCGACATGGTGCGCGAGATCGAGTCGATCGCCAAAGCGCGCAAGCTCGATCTGCAGATCAACATCACCCATGAGAACCGGACGGTGCCCTGCGCGCCCTGGCTGCAGAAGCAGATCGCCGATGCGATCACGGCCGAGGGCTATCGTGCCTTCGAGCTGCCGAGCGGCGCCGGCCATGATGGCATGGCGATGGCAGATATCGCCGATGTGGCGATGTTGTTCGTGCGGTGCCGCGGCGGCATCAGTCATAATCCAGCCGAACACGTGGAAGATGCCGATGTCGAAGCCGGCGCGCGGGTGCTGCTGCGCGTGATCGAGAATTTCAAGCCGAAGATTTAATTGTAAGGCGCGGTTGAATGACAGACTTCCACGGCGTGTTTCCCTATCTGGTCTCGCCCGCCGATGATGACGGGCGCATACGCGCCGATGTGCTGGGCCGCCTGTGCGGGGATCTCATCGGCGCGGGTGTGCATGGCCTGACGCCGCTCGGCTCGACCGGCGAATTCGCCTATCTCAACCGCGAGCAGCGCAGGACGGTGGTGCAGACCACGATCGACGCGGCCGCGGGACGCGTGCCGGTGGTGGCCGGTGTTGCCTCGACCTCGACGGCAGATGCGGTGGCGCAGGCGAAGTCGTATCAGAAGCTCGGTGCCAACGGCATCCTGGCAATTCTCGAAGCGTATTTCCCGCTCAAGGATGCGCAGATCGAATCCTATTTCCGCGCCATCGCCGATGCCGTCGATATTCCCGTGGTGATCTACACCAATCCGCAATTCCAGCGTTCGGATCTGACGCTCGATGTGGTGGCGCGGCTCGCCGAGCATCCGCGCATCCAGTATATCAAGGATGCCTCGACCAATACCGGCCGGCTGTTGTCGATCATCAACCGCTGCGGCGGCAAACTGAAAGTGTTCGCCGCGTCGGCGCATATTCCATCGGCTGTGATGCTGATCGGTGGCGTCGGCTGGATGGCGGGGCCGGCCTGCGTCGTGCCGAAGCAGAGCGTCGAACTCTATAATCTCTGCAAGGCGCATCGCTGGGATGAAGCCATGGTCTTGCAACGGCGGATGTGGCGGCTCAACGAGGCCTTTGCGCGCTATAATCTGGCGGCATGCATCAAGACGGGCCTGGCGATTCAGGGCTATGACGTCGGCGATCCCGTGGCGCCGCAGCCGGCTTTGACCGCGGACGAGCGCAAGGTGATCGAGGCTGTTTTGCGGGATGTCGGCTGATCGATTCGTTGCCGCCAGACGCGCAAAACGGGCAGCGCTCATGCGCATTCCGTCTCGCAGCATTGTGCGGGAGAGCTGTTGGCTGGCGCACTGTTTATGCGCTAGAACCGAACAGGTCAGCCGATATTCAAGGGACTTTTAATGAACATTCTGCCCGGCAATCTGCGCTTCGGCGCTGGTCTTTCTCCCAAGCGCCTTGAAGATCAGAGACTTCTCACCGGACAGGGCAAATTCATCGACGACAGACCGGAAGACGGTGCGCTCTGGCTGCATCTGCTGCGCTCGCCACATGCCCATGCCAAGATCACCGCGATCGATGTGACCGCCGCCAAGGCGATGCCGGGTGTGCAGGCGATCTACACGGGCGCCGACCTCGTTGCCGAGGATGTCGGCACCCTGCCGACACTGCCGATTTTCAAGCGACCCGACGGCTCTGCGGCGACCTTTCCGCCGCGCCGTCTGCTGGCGTATGAATTCGTCCGCTTCGCCGGCGAGACGGTCGCGGCGATCGTCGCGACCTCGCGTGCCGCCGCGCAACTCGCCGCTGAGGCGATCGACGTCAGCTACGACGTCCTGCCGGCTATCGTTGATCCCGTCGAGGCCATCAAGCCGGGCGCGCCGGCGGTCTGGCCAGAGGCGCCGGACAACATCGTTGCGGCGACCAGCTATGGCGATCCTGCCAAGGTCGAGGCGGCATTCGCCGCGGCAAAGCACACGGTCTCCCTCGATATCACCAGCCAGCGTCTGGTGCCGTCCGCCATGGAGCCACGCAGCGCCATCGCTGAAATCGACAAGAAGACCGGCAAGCTGACGCTTCACGTGCAATCGCAAACGCCTGCATCGACCCGCGACATCCTGGCGGACTCGATCCTGAAGCGTCCGAAGGACAGTATCCGCGTGGTCGTTGGCGACATCGGAGGCGGGTTCGGCCAGAAGACCAGCCTGTATCCCGAAGACGGCATCGTCGCTTATGCGGCCGTGAAACTCGGCCGCACCATCCGCTGGCGCGGCGATCGCACCGACGATTTCGTCGGTGGCACCCATGGCCGCGACCTGACCTCGACGGCGGAAATTGCGCTCGACGCCAAGGGCCGCATCCAGGCCTATCGGGTGCGCTCGATCGGCGGCACCGGCGCTTATATGTCCGGCACCGCGATCATCATTCCGCTGGTGCTCGGGCCATTCGTGCAGACCGGCGTCTATGATCTGCAGCTGGTGCATTACGACATCAAGGCTGTCATCACGAACACAGCACCGGTGGGGGCCTATCGCGGTGCCGGGCGACCGGAGGCCGTGTTCATCATTGAACGCCTGATGGATGCTGCCGCCCGCCAGATCGGCATGGACCCGCGCGCCATTCGCAAGGTGAACTACATCAAGCCCACGCAGTTTCCCTACAAGAACGCTGTCGGCCAGACCTATGACAGCGGCGCCTTCGCGCACATGCTCGACCGCGCCACCGAACTCGCCGATTGGGACGGCTTCGCCGCGCGCAAGAAGGCGGCGAAGAAGAAAGGCCTGCTCTATGGACGCGGGCTCACCAGCTATATCGAATGGACCGGCGGCCCGGGCACCACCGAGAAGGTCAGCCTGCGCGCGACGGCCAATGGCCGCGTCATCCTGCATTCCGGCACGATGGCGATGGGGCAGGGCCTGCAGACCGCCTATTCGCAGCTCGTCTCCGAGGCGCTCGGCATCGGCATCGACAAGATCGATGTGATTCAGGGCGACACCGATGTGATCGTCGGCATGGGCAGTGTCGGTTCGCGGTCGCTGTTCGTCGGCGGTACTGCGGCGGTGGTGTCGGCCGCCGACATGATCGCCAAGGCGCGTGAGAAAGCGGCCAACATGCTGGAAGCCTCGGTCGAGGACATCGAATATTCCGCGGGCTTCCTCACCGTCGTCGGCACCGACAAACGCGTCGGCCTGTTCGAGATCGCGAAGGCCGAAGACGGCGAACAGCTGAGCGTCGAGTCGACCGGCGTGGCGGATGGGCCGACATGGCCGAACGGCACGCATATCTGCGAGGTCGAGATCGATCCGGAGACCGGCATCACCAATGTCGTTCGCTACACCACGGTCGACGATGTCGGCGTCGCGGTGAATCCGATGCTGGTGACCGGCCAGATCCATGGCGGCGTGGCGCAGGGCATCGGTCAGGCGCTGTTCGAGAACACGTATTACGACGAGGATGGCCAGCTCATCACTGCGAGCTATCAGGACTATTGCATCCCGCGCGCTGGCGATCTGCCGATGCTGTCGGTGACGCTGGATGGCTCTGCTCCCTGCGTCACCAATCCGTTGGGATCGAAGGGCTGCGGCGAGTCCGGTGCGATCGGCGGCCCACCCTGCATCGTCAATGGCGTTCTTGATGCGCTCGAACCGCTCGGTATCAAGCAGCTCAACACGCCGTTGTCGCCGCTCAAGGTGTGGGAAGCGATCAGGGGCGCAAGCGCAACGTAGCTCGGAACGTAGGATGGGTAGAGCGTCTTCGCGAAACCCATCAATCCGAAACGCAAGTGTGATGGGTTTCGCTTCGCTCTACCCATCCTACAAGAACAAACTTCAACCGGGAGAGAAAACACAATGAAGAGCTTCAAGGTTCTTGAATTCAACGAACCGCTCGGCGAGGTCGACGAGCAGACCCCGCAGCCGACCGGCACGCAGGTGCTGATCCGCGTGAAGGCTGCTGGCGTCTGCCATAGCGACCTGCATATCTGGGAAGGCGGCTATGAGCTCGGCCACGGCCGCAAGAAACTGTCGTTGAAGGACCGTGGCATCACGCTGCCGCGCACCATGGGTCACGAGACCGTCGGTGAAGTCATTGCCTTCGGTCCGGATGCGCAGCAGGAGGCCGGCGGCGTCAAGATCGGTGATATCGCGCTGGCCTATCCATGGATCGGTTGCGGCAAATGCGCGGTCTGTCTCGCCGGCGACGAGAATCTGTGTCTCGCGCCGCGCTGCCTCGGCGTGCATTGCGATGGCGGCTATTCGGACCATCTGCTTGTGCCGCATCCGCGCTATCTGATCGACCTCAAGGGCATGGATCCGGTCATCGCCGCGCCCTACGCCTGCTCGGGCGTCACCACCTATAGCGCGCTGAAGAAGATCGAGAGCGATCTCGGCAATCCGATCGTGATCTTCGGTGCCGGCGGCCTCGGCCTGATGGCGTTGAGCCTGCTCAAGGCCATGGGCGGCAAGGGCGCCATCGTGGTGGATATCGACGCCAAGAAGCGCGAAGCGGCGATGACGGCCGGCGCGCTCGCGGCCGTGGACGGCAATGCGCCCGATGCACTGGCGCAGCTTGCGCAGGCGGCTGGTCAGCCGATCCTGTCGGTGATCGATCTCGTCGGCAATGCGCAGACCACCCAGCTCGGCTTTGACATCCTCTCCAAGGGCGGCAAGCTGATCATGGTCGGCCTGTTCGGTGGCGGCGCCACCTGGGCGCTGCCGCTGATCGCCATGAAGGCGCTGACCATCCAGGGCAGCTATGTCGGCAATCTCCGCGAGACCAAGGAGCTGCTGGAACTGGTGCGCACCAAGAAGGTGCAGCCGATCCCGACGAGTCCGATGCCGCTCGCAAAGGCCAATGCGGCGCTGAACGACCTGAAGGATGGCAAGCTGGTCGGCCGCGCGATCCTCACGCCGGCGTAAGGTTGAAGCATTCGTTCTGACACCGAGAAGCGGCCTTCTGGTCGCTTCTTTTTTGCCTCGAAGGCAATTAGCCGGCCGTCACATCCACCAGCTCCTCACCATCCAGCACGCGCCTGGCCTGGGCATGGTCGAGATCGCCTTCCCATGCGCCGACCACGACGGTGGCGACGCAGTTGCCGATCAGGTTGCCGAGCGCGCGGGCCATGCCGATGAACCAGTCCACCGACAGCACCAGGACGAGGCCGATGGCAGGAATGCTCGGCACGGCATTCAGCGTCGCCGCGAGGATCACGATCGCCGAACCGGGCACGCCATGCGCGCCCTTCGATGTGACCAGCGAGACACCAAGCACCAGCAAGAGATCGCCGAAGGACAGGGGCGTATTCGTGGCCTGGGCGATGAACACCACGGCCAGTGTCAGATAGATCGAGAACGCGTCGAGGTTGAACGAGTATCCGGTCGGGATCACCAGGCCGACCACGTTGTCCCTGACGCCGAGCCGTTCGAGTTTGCGCATGACCTGCGGCAGCACGGCATCCGATGACGCGGTGGCCAGCACGATGGTGAGTTCCTCGCGCAGGTAGTTCAGGAATTTGACGATGTTCAGCCCGGCCAGCGCCATCACGCCACCGAGCACGCCGAAGACGAAGATCGCGACCGAGACATAGAACAGCACGACCAGCGAGACGAGTTGCTTCAGCGAGCCGACGCCGTAACGGCCGACCGTATAGGCGACAGCGCCGAGCACGCCGATCGGCGCAAGCCGCACGATCAGGCCCATGGCGCGAAACAGAACGGTCGATACGGCTTCGATGAAACTGGAGATGCGTTCGCCCTTCTCGCCGCCGACCAGCGCCAGGCTGGTGCCGAAGAGGATGGCGAAGAACAGCACCTGCAATACGTCGTTGCGCGCCAGGGCGTCGAACGAGGTGGTCGGAATGATGTTGAGCAGGAAGCTGCCGATGCCGCCGCCCTGCAGCTTGTGCGCGTTGTCGGCGACTGTCGTGAGTGCCTTGCCGTCGAGCGAAGCCGGATTGATGTTCATGCCGTGACCCGGCCCGAACAGATAGGCCAGTACCAGCCCAACAACGAGCGCCAGCGTGGTCATGGCCTCGAAATAGATCAGCGCCTTGACGCCAACCCTGCCGACCTTCTTGAGATCGCCGGCGCCAGCAATGCCATGCACCACCACGCAGAACACGATGGGGGCCACGATCATGGAGATCAGTTTGAGGAAGGCGTCGCTGAAGACTTTCAGGCCGACTGCGAAATCCGGCACTGCGATACCAAGCACGATACCGAGCAACAGGGCAACGAGCACCTGCACGAAGAGCGATTGATAGAGAGGCTTGCGGACTGGTTCGATGGCGGTGACCGTGGCTGTGGACATGGTTCGCTCCCCGTGAGGTTCACGAATATTCCAGCAACAACCGTGCCACCGCTAGGTGCAGACGCGTAAAATCTCGCCGCGGCTACGGCGAGCCCTTTTCGCGTCGAGGGGGGCCGAAATTGAGCCGATCGGCAGCCGGGTCGCTCCAGCGGCCATGCGACGATTACTTCTCTTCGTCGGCAATCGCTTCCATCAGGACGACCATCTGGCGCTGGACCGTCTGGCTCTTGATGCGGCTGTAGGCGCGCAGCAAGCGGAGGCTGAAAGCGCTATCGAGGAACAACAAGCTTTCCACTTCGCGGCTCTTGCCGTCGCCATCGTAGAAGAAGGTGACCGGTACATCGAGCGCCGTCGCAATCTGCTGAAGACGCGCAGCGCCAACGCGATTGACACCCTTCTCGTACTTCTGGACTTGCTGGAAACTGACGCCCAGTTTTTCGCCCAAATCTGCCTGTGAAATTTTCTGCTCAACACGACGAAGACGGATCCTCTTGCCCATCTCTATGTCGGGTTTACCGGCGCTACGTTGCTTCATTCGTCACCATTTAGTTTGTTTGAATAAGGGAGTTTGGTTTTATTTTCTTGTTAGGGCTTTCTAGCCCGAGAGCCCTTAAAGCTAACTTTCAAAGGCATCTCTGTTATACACATCGTCATGACAATTGGGATGGCTGAAATTGCCGCGATACGCGAATTGATCGACATGCAATCGCGAGGGTCATCCAATCGTGCAAAAAAACCTTGCGGTACTCAGTTGCTACTTCGCATCGTTTGCAAAGCTTCCAACGACTAGCGCGGCTCAGTTTCTATCGATGCAGACCTTGCGGCGGAAGCGAAAGTAGAAGTTGGTCATCATGCTATACACACGTGAGTTGCCTGACGCACGCAGGATAACTGAGAGTCGTTCGCATTCGTAGGTTACGAATCTCAGGCATGCAGCATTCCATGCGATTTCCAGCTGCAATTTCGCATTTTACGACCTCCTGCGTAGTATCGACGTAGCATCACAATTCCGTGGTTGGTTGTTGTTAGGTATAATACGCACCTGAGGTTTCATCCCAAATTCTCACTGAGAGAGAATTTCATTTTTGATTCGTTCTGGATGTGCTGAGCGCGACCGGGCTTGATGCACGTACCAACTGAGCAATATTGATCAGGTCATTCGTTACTAAATATTGCTGTCGGTAATCGCGGAGTAGATCATGGTACGCAGCTCGCGCCGGATCGGATAGGCGCTCGATGGCAACAGCTGCGTCATAAAGATTGCGATCAGCTGTTCGGCCGGATCGATCCAGAACGCCGTGCTCGCCGCGCCGCCCCATGCATACTCGCCGGCGCTGCCCGGGATCATGGTCTTGGCCGGATTCATCGTCACCGAAAATCCAAGTCCGAAGCCGATGCCGGCATAGCTCGCTTCGCTGAACATCGACTTCGACATTTCGGTGAGATCGCGACCACCGGGCAGATGGTTGCTGGTCATCAACGCAATCGTCTTCGGAGCGAGCAGGCGCACGTCGCCGAGCGCGCCGCCATTGAGGAGTGCGCGGCAGAAGGTGAGATAGTCAGCGGTTGTGGAGCACAGGCCGCCGCCGCCGGAGATCATCGAAGGCGGCGACAGAAACGAACTCGTCGCGGGATCGTCCTGAAGAGTGAGGCCGCCCTTGCCATCGGCGGCGTAGCAGGCAGCGAAGCGATGCGCCTTGTCGGCAGGCACAAAGAAACTGGTATCAGTCATGCCAAGCGGATCGAAGATACGCTCCTGCAGAAATTGTTCGAAGGGTTTCCCGCTGATCTTCTCCACGAGATAGCCGACGACATCGGTCGAGACCGAATAATTCCACGCATCGCCCGGCGAGAACTCCAGTGGGATTTTGGCGAGATCCGAAATCATTGACGTCAGCGTGCCGGATTTTTCGACCTCGCCGATCTTGAGCGCACGATAGGCGGCATCGACATTGGTGCGCTGCTGGAATCCGTAAGTGAGCCCGGATGTGTGACGCAGCAGGTCGATGATCTGCATTGGGCGGGCCGGTGGCTTCGTCAGGAACGGCGCCGTCACGCCAGCCTGAAATACGCCGAGATTGGCCCATTCAGGAATATATTTGTGAACGGGTTCATCGAGTGCGACGCGCCCTTCCTCCACCAGCATCATGAAGGCGACAGTCGTGATCGGCTTGGTCATCGAATAGATGCGAAAGATCGTATCACCCTTGACGGGGACCTTGCGCTCCACATCGGCAAAGCCCTGCACCGTGCTGTGCACGATCTCGCCGCGACGATAGACGAGAAGGCGTGTGCCGGGAAAGCGGCCGGCATCGACATAGCGCTGCTTGAGATGCTGCTCGATGCGGGCCAGCGCCGTGGTCGACATGCCGACTTGTTCGGGAGACGCAGACGAGGGGCTCAGGCTCTGGGACGACGGCATTGCAGCATCACTCCGATGTGTAGGCGCGGCTCATTTCTATTGATGGAAATCAGCCGCTGTCCATATGGATTCGTAGCGCGGTGAGCTTACGCGAAGCTCTGTTTCGTGTATCGTTAAAGATGTAATCGCGGCGCGTTGCTCAGGATGGAATTATGACCCAATTCAATGACACTGAACTCACTGCAGCCGTCATCCAGAGCTTCGACAAGACGCCCGATCCGCGTACGAGATTCCTGCTGCAGGAACTCGTGAAGTCACTGCACGACTATGTCCGGCGGACCGATCTCACTTTCGGCGAATGGGAAGTGGCGATCGACTTCCTGACACGCACGGGCCAGAAATGTACGCCGATCCGGCAGGAGTTCATTTTGCTCTCTGACGTGCTGGGCGTCTCGATGCTGGTCGATGCCGTCAACCACAGGGAGCGTGAGGGGGCCACACAGACGACGGTGCTCGGGCCGTTCTATGTCGGCGAGCATCCTGTGATGCCTCATGGTGCCGATATCTCTCCGGGCCTCCCGGGCGATCGCATGTTCGTGCAAAGCCGCGTCACCGATCTCGATCGCAAGCCTCTGGCCGGCGTGCCGGTGGATGTCTGGCATGCTGACGACGACGGCTTCTATGACTCGCAGAAGGCCAGCTATGCCACACAGGGCCCGTCGTCGCGGGCGCGCTTCATCACGGACAACGATGGCCGGCTGTTCTTCCGCACCATTCTGCCATGCAGCTATCCGATCCCGACCGATGGCCCGGCTGGCGACCTGGTGCTGAAGACGGGGCGCCATCCGATGCGTCCGGCGCATGTGCATTTCCTGGTCGCGGCTCCCGGCTATGAGCCGTTGATCACCCACGTCTTTATCGAGGGGGACGAATATCTCGACTCCGATGTTGTGTTCGGCGTGAAGGACGATCTGATCGCCACTGTCGAGAACCGCAGCGATGCCTTGATGCCCGACGGTCAGCCTGCCAACGGGCCGTGGCATCTGATGACCTATAATTTCCGGATGAAGCCGGGCGAGGGGACGGTTCCGCAGCCGATGATGCCGGAACAGGCAGGGGCTTAAGCTGTCCCAGCCGTCTTGCGATCTGCGGTCAGGTCGCGCTCCAGTCGCGTTGCGAGAGTTCCTGCAGCGATTCCAGGAAGAGCTGGTCGAACAGGAACGGGGCTTCGCCGGGCGATGGTGATGGCGCGATGAGGGCGGTCACCTCCTGCAGCGCGTGGCCGAGATGGCCCAAGTGCTCGGCAAAGGCTTCGAGGCCGCTGCGGTCGGCGCTTTCAGCGACCGCGAGGAGTGCGTCCTTGGTCCGGGCGATGTGCTGATCGACATCGTCGATGAGACGATCGAGGGCATCGATATCGACGTCCACTGTCTTGCCGCCGGTTTGGGCGGGGGAGAGTGCGTTCTGAAGGGCGTCCTTGCGGAACGCATGAAGCTGCCGGGACACATCATCGAAATGGCCGGTCGCTGCCGCGGCATTTGCCTCGAGGTCGCTTTTGCCCTGGGACAGGATCGCTGCCGCGGACACCACGGCTGCCGCCTTCAGGGTGCTCATCACCTTCCGGAGCGATGCGCGGGCGGGTTCGGTGGTTACCGGAATGGTCTGCATGGGGCGGTCCGTTCGCAAGAAACTGGACCCGGTTGATAGCACCTATCCGCTCATCGGCGTGCCGCCCAGCCATGTACATCAGCACCTCTTTTCTGTGCTGCTCATTACGTGTGCGTCGCACAATAAATAAGCGGTCAGCAAATTTTCGGTGCGTGTGGTTCTCCGCGCTGGCCCGCTTGCTTTTAAGTAAGTGGCTGCAATTGATCGGAATTTCCGTCAGGCGGCGTCTGGCACGAACCTTGAATAGTTCTTGGCGACGCCATTGTAGCCGTCACAATCAATCACCAGCCAGCACTGCCATCATGGGGGCTTTCCCCAGGCGCGCCGCTATGTCCGTACGCCTTCGATCCGAGGTGCGCTGTGACGAGGGGCCAATGACGGTGCCGGCTTATCCCAGGCGCGAAAGGACGACAGCAGCACATGACGAAGCCAGAGACCAACAAGCCGGGCCGTAAGATCAGCCGCCGCCAGCTTCTGAAAGCCGGCGCGGGTACCGCTGCCTTGCTCGCGGCTGCCAAGCTCAACTTCCCCGCCGGCGCCTTCGCTCAGGGGGCTGGTCCCGAGGTGAAGGGCGCCAAACTCGGCTTCATCGCGCTGACCGATGCGGCGCCGCTATTCGTCGCCAAGGAAAAGGGAATCTTCGCCAAATATGGTCTGCCGGACACCGAAGTGCTGAAGCAGGCCTCGTGGGGCACCACGCGCGATAACCTCGTGCTCGGCTCCGAAGGCAACGGCATCGATGGCGCGCATATCCTGACGCCGATGCCGTACCTGATCTCGTCTGGCAAGGTGACGCAGAACAACGTGCCGACGCCGATGTATATTCTGGCGCGCCTCAATCTGAACGGCCAGAGCATCTCGGTCGGCAAGGAATATGCGGATCTCAAGATCGGCCTCGATACCAAGCCGTTCAAGGATGCGATCGACAAGAAGAAGGCCTCGGGCAAGTCGGTGAAGGCCGCCATGACCTTCCCGGGTGGTACCCATGATCTCTGGATCCGATACTGGCTCGCGGCCGGCGGCATCGATCCCGACAAGGATATCGAAACCATCGTCGTGCCGCCGCCGCAGATGGTCGCCAACATGAAAGTTGGCACCATGGATTGCTTCTGCGTATGCGAGCCGTGGAATCTGCAGCTCATTCATCAGAACATCGGTTACACCGCGCTCACCACCGGCGAACTCTGGAACAAGCATCCCGAGAAGTCGCTCGGCATGCGCGCTGCCTGGGTCGACAAGAATCCGAAGGCCGCCAAGGCGCTGCTGATGGCCGTCATGGAAGCGCAGCAGTTCTGCGAGAAGGCCGAGAATCGCGACGAGGTCGCGGCGATCAATGCCAAGCGCCAATGGATCAATTGCCCGGTGGAAGACGTCACCGATCGCGTCAAGGGCAAGTTCGACTACGGCACCGGCCGGGTCGTCGAGAATTCGCCGCACATCATGAAGTTCTGGGACGACTTCGCCTCCTATCCCTATCAGAGCCACGATCTCTGGTTCATGACCGAGGACATCCGCTGGGGCAAATATGAAGCGGGCTTCGACAGCAAGGCGCTGATCGCGAAGGTCAATCGTGAGGACCTGTGGAAGGAAGCCGCCAAGGAGATGGGCGCCGCGCTGCCGGTCTCGACGTCGCGCGGTCAGGAGACATTCTTCGATGGCAAGGTATTCGATCCCGAGAACCCGGCTGCCTATCTGAAATCGCTCGCCATCAAGCGCGTCGAAGTCTGAGACCAGCGCAGGCCCTGCTGAAATGACGGAGATCAGTGCGATGAATATGCAAGTTATCAAGACCGAGCCGGCAACGGCACTGGCGAAGCCGCCGGTAGCCAGTGTCGCACTGGCTCCGAAGCTGGCCCCCAACACCGACAAATATATCAAGGCAGCCAAGGATGCCGCAGCGCGCATTGTTCCGCCGCTGATCGTCTTCGCACTGCTGATGGTGCTCTGGGAGCTGGTATGTCGGCGTGCGGGCTCGACCCTGCCGCCGCCATCCAAGGTCTATCAGGACACCAAGGAGCTGATCTTCGATCCGTTCTTCGATCACGGCGGCATCGACAAGGGTCTGTTCTGGCATCTGTCGGCGAGTCTTCAGCGCGTCGCCTTCGGCTACTCGCTTGCTGCGGTCGTCGGTATCGCACTCGGCACGCTGGTTGGTCAGTCGGTCTGGGCGATGCGTGGCCTCGATCCGATCTTCCAGGTGCTGCGCACGATCCCGCCGCTGGCCTGGCTGCCGCTGGCGCTCGCCGC